>NZ_JBICMM010000011.1:0-630 GCF_043106425.1 Pseudomonas sp. FYR_2 | reverse complement strand
GTTGTTGATCGGCAGCCCGTCTTTGTTGGTCAGCGTGACGGTGTAGGTGATCACGCCGCCTTCAGTGACCGACGGGGTAGCAGTCAGCTTCGCGATCACTTCGTCGGTGGTGTCGGTGACGGTGACTTTCGCCGCATCGCCCAGCTGCAGGTTCTCGAACGGACGGTTGCCGATGTCGGCGGCCGACTTGATACCCAGGCTGATTTCACCGCCGTCTTTGTAGACATCGTCGCCTTGTGCAGCGTGTTCGTATGGCGCGCTGGTCTGGCCGGCCTTGATGGTGACCTGGGCGTTGTTGCTCAGGGTCACGACCAGGTCGTTGGCCAGTGCCGTGTTGATGTGCACGGTGAAGGTCGGCTTCACGTTCTCGGCGACCGAGGTCTGGTCGGCGGTAATGGTGACCAGCACCAGGTCACCCTGGTTACCGGTGCCCGGAGTACCCGAACCTGGCTCGTCGGTGACGGTGGTGGTGACCGGGGCCTTGTCCAGGGTCAGCTGCTCGAACTTGCCGACGTCGGTGCCGCTGACCGAGGCGATCGATTTCACGATCGAGTCGTTGGTACCGATGTAGACGTTGTCCGGCGCAGTCACGGTGGTAGTACCCACGGTGCCGTTGGCCGGCACGGTGAT
>NZ_JBICMM010000010.1:0-28651 GCF_043106425.1 Pseudomonas sp. FYR_2 | reverse complement strand
GCAGCGGTCGCTTTGGCAGCTGGCTTAGCCGCAGGTTTGGCAGCAGCGGTCGCTTTGGCGGCTGGCTTCGCCGCAGGCTTGGCAGCAGCAGTCGCTTTGGCAGCTGGCTTCGCCGCAGGTTTGACAGCAGCCGGCTTGCTGGTTTTGGCAGCACGCGAATCCAGCGCTTTGGCTGCGGCCTCGCGAACCTTGCCTACGCCCTGGGCCAGCTTGAGGCTGTCTTGAGCGTCACGCTTGAGTTGCTGAATATAAGAGCGGGTCTGGGTTTGGCGTTCCTTGAGGGAATCGAGCAGTTCTTCAAGTTCGCCGATGGCTTTTTGCGCTTTGGTCTGCGCCTTGGCTTTACCTGCCTTTGCGGCATCCTGCAATTTCAGGCGGCCGTTGTGCAGTTTTTCCTGCGCTTTGCCACGCTGCTTTTCCAACTTGGCCAGCAGTTTTTCCGCATCAGCCAGCGCTTGCGAGCAGGCCTCTTCCAAGTGTTCGAGCAGGCTGCCCGAAAGTTGCTGGAGCAGGTGTAACGGCGTACTTACTGGCTTCTTTTTGGCCGACATGGTTTACCTCCTGGCTGACGAGATTGCGGCTCATACTATGCTTCTGCTGCTACCGCCGCTAGGGCATGTTGACCGTAATAGTGACGCTGCGTTGCATGCCTGGGCAAAGTTGTTATCTTGCAGCTGCGTGAAAGTGTAGTTGCTGAATTAATCATTGCTGATCTTTGGGAGCCAGGGTGTTGCCTCGATATCTTGTATTAGGTTTATGCCTGCTGGCCCCCATCGCCATGGCCGACAGTGACGAGCACGACCTGGCCTACAGCCTGGGCGCGAGCCTGGGTGAGCGGTTACGCCAAGAGATGCCAGGCTTGCAACTGGATGCACTGGTCGAAGGCCTGAAGCAGTCCTATCAGGGCCAACCACTGAAGCTGGACAAGGCACGCATGCAGGCTGTGCTCCAGCAGCATGAAGCACAGGCAGGTGATGCCGACACGCAGAAACTCCGGGCAGCCGAAACACGCTTCATGGCCAATGAGCGTGGCCGTTATGGTGTGCACGAACTACCGGAGGGTGTGCTGTACAGTGAACTGCAGCCAGGCACGGGCGCACAGCCCAAAGCAGGCGGCAAAGTGCAGGTTCGCTATGTGGGCAGGCTGCCGGATGGCTCGGTGTTCGACCAGAACCAGACACCGCAGTGGTTCAGCCTGGATTCGGTGATCGAAGGGTGGCAGGTGGCCTTGCCGCTGATGCACGCTGGCGCCAAATGGCGCCTGGTGATTCCTTCAGCGCAGGCCTACGGCGCCGAAGGAGCGGGTGACCTGATCGCACCCTATACACCTCTGGTATTCGAGATCGAGCTGCTGGCGGTTGGCGACTGACGCCAACGTTCAGGCCTCGACTGCGCCCTCTTCCTTGTGCGCGGTGTGCAGCACTTCGATCAGGCAGTCTTCGAGTTCGAAGCGCTCGTGCAGCAGGCCGCCCAGCTTGGCCAGCTTCTCGGCGAAGCGCTCGGTGTCCTTGCACTCGCCCTTGCTGCAATGATCATTGAAGGCCAGTGCAATCTGGGTGATGTCATTGATCCGCGGATTGATCTCTTCAGCCAGCTTCAGCGCTTTCTCGTCATCGAATGCCTTGGCCTCACTGACCAGTTGTTCGCAGACCTCGAAATGCCACGCCGAAACGTAGTCGACCAAGAGTGCACAGAAGTCACTGTGCGTATCTTTGTCAGCAAAGGCCGGCTTGGCATCGCGCAGGTCGCGGAAAGCCTGCACCAGTTGCTGGCGCTCCTCCAGCCAACGGTCGATCAGCTTGTGAACCCCACCCCAGCGTTCCTGAGCATTCTGACAACTATCGAGCATGGCGATCTCTTCCCTTCTGGGTAGATGCCGCTGCACCTCGCACCACGACCGCGCAGCACAAAGGTGACATCAGCAGGACGGCATCGAGCGGTTGTGTTTTCGGTATACGTGCTGCGAGATTATTCCCGCGCGTGCTGCCCATCAAGGTACGCAGCACACAAAGTTCATACAAGTGTTTAATACCCTGTTACATCGCCATTGGTCACACTCATGACGCAACCTTGCGCAGGTCAAGTTCGTGCCAGGGTGCGGAAACGATAAGCCAGCAGGCAACTCAAGGGCAGCGCCGCCAGCAGCAGAAAGGCCAACAGGCTCCACTCGGGCAGTGTCAGGTCGAGAAAGCTCCAAGTCAGCGAGTTGCAATCCGGGCCACCCAGCAACAGTTGCCGCGCCGCCTCGCCCCAGGATTGCTCGAACACCCGCCCAATCGGAACCGGACATACATGGATGACCGCACCAGCGCCCTGCAACCAGACATGCCGCGCCGCCAGCAACGCACCGGCCAGCGAGCAGCCCAGCGTCGCCCGCGCGTACCGGCGGATGCCCTGCAAGCCTGGCGCCTGCAGCACAGCCCCCAGGCACAGCAACGCGTACGCCGCGAGCAGCAGACGCTGGCTGAAGCACAAGGGGCACGGCACCAGCCCTGGCATGTTTTCCAGTTGGAAAGACGCAGCCAGCACCGCCAATGCGGCCAGGCAGGCAGGAAGGAAAAAGGAGCGCAAACGGGCCGGCAGCATGGGCGGTGAAGGTCCCGGGGAAGAAGGAGTGGCTTGAAACGGTAGAGGAAAGACGCGCTTTGTTTCAAGGCGCGACAGCAACGACAAGTCGCTGAATCGTGTAGGAAATTTCTAGAGTGGTGGTAGGAGGTGACTGAAGAAAGGGATTGCAGCGCCAACGTGCAGGCGTAGATAAATTACCAGCCCCCAAAGCCCGCGCCTTGGCGCGGGCTTTGGGGTGGGTCAGGCGCGTACGCCTTCTGGCAACGGCAGGGCCAGCAGGCGCTCGTCCAGCAGGCCGAGGCCCTCCTGGAACAGCTGGTTGCTGCGTTCGGTCTCGCCCAGGCCAGCAAGCAGGCGGGCCAGCTCGGCACAAGCCTCGGGGTTGCGCTCCATGCGCAGGCTGCTTTCCAGATAGTCACGTGCCTTGCCCCACAGGCGGTTCTGCAGGCTCAGACGGCCCAGGGTCAGCAGCAGGCTGGCGTCTTGCGGATGAGCCTTGAGCCAGCCTTCGGCGGTTTGCAGCTGGCGCGCCGGGTCATCACCGCGCACCAACCCGTACAAGCGGGCCAGGTGGCTTTCGTAGTCACGCTTGAGCGCAGTGCGCAGCACCTGTTCGGCCTCGCTCTGCGCGCCCACCTGGCGCAATTGCTCGGCGTATGCCAGCACCAGCTGTGGTTCCTGACGCTGGGCTGCGGTCAATTGCTGCCAGGCTCGCTCCAGGGCCTGACGCGCACTTTGTGCGTCTTCGCCACGGGTGGTGGCCAGGCTCAGGTTCTGGCCCCAGGCGCGTTGTTCAAGGGCAGCCAGCTCGGCGGGCGGCAGTACCTTGCCCTTGCGTAGATCGGGCAAAAGGCGGATGAGGGCCGACCAGTCACCACGTTCCAGGTGCAGACGTTGCAGCAGGCGCAGCACCTGGGTGTTGTGCGGATGACGCTCCTGCATGGCCAGCAGGGTTTCCAGCGCCCCGTCACTTTCGCCACGGTCCATCTGCAACTGGGCATGCGTCAGGGCAATGGCCAGTTCCGCTTGCGGCTGACGCTCCAGCGCCCGCTCCAGCAGGTTGTCGCTGTCTTCGGTGCGGCCTTGCTCGTTGGCAGCACGCGCGGCACCCAGGTAATACAGCAGCGGTTGGCGCTCGGCCTCGGCGGCACGGTGCAAGTGGCGCTGGGCGCTGGCCCAGCGGCCTTCGGCGAGGTCCAGCTGGCCCTGTTCGATGGCCACGCGAATGCGCCGGCTACGGTTGCGCCGCGACCACGGGTTGACCACGCCGCTGGAGGTCAGCACCAAGCCAACCAGGTAACGCAACAACCACAGCAGTGCGACCACGGCCAGCAGGCCGGCCAAAGCCGCCCACAGCCCCGACTGATAGCGGAAGCCACCATAGGAAATCAGCACGTAGCCGCTGTGCTTGGCGACTGCGATCCCCAACGCCGCAGCGACCACAATCGCCAGCACAGCCAACAGGTAGACACGCTTCATGGCTTGCCCCCTTCAGCCTCGGCCGGCAGGTGGCGGCGCTGAATATAGGCCTGCACGGCCGCCAGGCTCTCGCTGAGGTCGGGGGTAACCACCGACACTGGCTGATCGGCCAGGGCATTCAGGCTGTCGAGCATGGCCTTGCTTTGTGGGTTGTCGGCGTTGAAGTTGGCCAACAGTACGCTACGGGCGTCGTCCAGCGCCTGGGTGTAAACCTTGGCATCACCATTGAGTGCGGCCCACTGGGCCTGCTCGATGGTCAGGCTCAGGGCCAGGCGCAGCTGGTTCAGTTGCTGCCCGGCCAGCAACGGCCGCACGTTGTCATCGGCATTGAAGTCGATCTGGAAGTACTTGGATATTTCTGCCCACCACTGCGACAGGCGACTGGCACCATCACCGTCGGCAGTCAGGGCGCCGAGTGCATCGGCGTTGCTGGCAAACTCGGGGGACTGGGCACTGAGCTGCTGCACCAGCTCGCGCTGAGCGGCCAGCTTCAGGAACAGGCCGGTACGGTCTGGCTGCTGGGTGCTGTTGAGCGTGGCCAGGCTGCGCGCCAGTTGTTCGCGGGCGGCGAAGGCACCTGGGTCGCTCTGTTCGCGCAGAATTTCATCAGCGCCCTCGACAAGGGCCTTGGCGCTGGTGATGTCCTGTAGCGCCGACAGGCGCAGGGTGGCCAGGCGCAGCAAGTGCTCGGCCTCGGCCAGGCGCCATTCCTTGCGGCTCTCGCCTAGCACGGTTTCCAGGCGCTGGCTGAGGCGTTGCTGGTCACCTTGCAATTGCGCCACCAGGCGGCGGCGGTCTTCCAGTTCGCTGGCAGCCGGCAGGCTGGCCAATTGCGCGCTGATTTGCTGTTCGCGTTGTTGCAGGGCTTCGGCGCGCTGGTTCAGCGCTTCGATGTGCTGGCCCTGGTTGAACTCACTGCCTTGCAGTTGGCGTACCTGCCAGACACCCCAGCCACCTACCGCCACCCCGGCTGCACCCAGCAGCAAGGCCAGCGCTGCCAGGCCATTGCCGGAGCGCTTGGCGGGTGGGGCGGTGACGGGTTCCGACGGCGCCTGTGCCGACGGCTGATCGTTATTGGACAAGACAGTCTCGCTCACGTATCCATCCTTTGCATGGGGGCGCATCGCGTTCAGCTTAGCGCCTTAAGAGGCAGGTGCAGCGCTGCGCTGCACAGCTGCCAGCAAGGCCGTGGCACTGGCGCCACGGCAATCCACAACCTGTTGGGCCCCGGCGGCCCTGGCCTGCTCGGCGACCCTGGGGCTGGGCACGAACAGCGGCAACTGTGCCAACTGCGGCCAATCGGCGCCGGCCAGCTGCTGCAAATGTTCAAAACCCTGCCCACTGCTGACCACCAGGCCATTGAGGCGTTCCGCTTCGATACGACGCTTCAGGGTGCCCGCCGGATAAGCCGGCAGGCAGCGACGATACAGTTCCAGATATTCGACACTAGCACCTTGCTCTGCAAGACGCTCTGCCAGCAGTTCGCGACCTCCGACGCCGCGAACGATCAACACACGCGGCGCAGGCACGGAAACGGCCTGGCGCAGGGTCGGCAGCGCCAGCAAGGCTTCGCTGTCATCGCCACGCGGCGGGCAGCTCACCCCCAGGCCTTTCTCCTGCAGGACTGCGGCAGTGGCCTCGCCCACGGTGAACCAGCCTTGCCGTGGCGGCTGCAAACCGGCCTCGGCCAGTTGCTCAAGCAACAGCCGGGCGGCAGGTTTGCTGACCACGATGATCGCCTGGAAGCCATGCAGGCCGTCCAGCAACAGGCGTTGCCGGGCCTGCCCGGTGACGGGCTCTATCTCCAGCAGCGGCATGCAGCTGCTGCCCACCCCCGCTGCCGCCAGGCTTTGCGCCAGTGCTGCGCAGTCCTCGGCAGAGCGGGTCAGCAACAGGCGCCATTGGCTCACGGGTGGCCGGCCTCGCCGTAGACTTCCTTGAGGATGGCCTCGGCGCCCTGGCCCAGCAGGTCTTCGGCTACCTGTACGCCGAGCATTTCAGCGCCAGAGCGAGGGGCGCGGGCATCGGCCACCAACAACGTACCGCCGCTAGGCTGACCGACCAGGCCACGCAGCCACAGCTGGTCCCCTTCGAGCACCGCGTAGCAGGCGATCGGCACCTGGCAGCCGCCATTCAGGCGTTGGTTCAGGGCACGTTCGGCCACTACCCGGTCGGCGGTGTCGGCATGGTGCAGTGGCGCCAGCAGCGCGTGGATCTCGACGTCGGCGCTGCGGCACTCGATGCCCACCGCGCCCTGCCCGCCAGCCGGCAGGCTGTCATCGACGCTGATGGTGGAGGTGATGCGGTCTTCGAAGCCCAGGCGGATCAGGCCGGCTGCAGCGAGAATGATGGCGTCGTACTCGCCAGCATCCAGCTTGGCCAGGCGGGTGTTGACGTTGCCTCGCAGGAAGCGGATTTGCAGGTCTGGGCGGCGCGCCAGCAACTGGGCCTGGCGGCGCAGGCTGGAGGTGCCGACGATGCTGCCGGCAGGCAGCGCTTCAAGGCTGTCGAAGGTATTGGAAACGAAGGCATCGCGCGGGTCTTCGCGCTCGCAGATGCAGTACAGGCCCAGGCCTTCGGGGAAGTCCATGGGCACATCCTTCATCGAATGCACGGCGATGTCGGCTTCGTTGTCCAGCAGGGCGGTTTCCAGTTCCTTGACGAACAGGCCCTTGCCGCCGATCTTGGCCAGCGGCGCATCGAGCAGCTTGTCACCACGGCTGACCATGGGCACCAGGGTCACCAGCAGACCGGGGTGAGCCTGCTCGAGGCGGGCTTTGACGTATTCGGCCTGCCACAGGGCCAAGGCACTTTTACGGGTGGCAATGCGGATTTCGCGAGTGGACATGAAACGCCCCGATCCAGAGAAATACCGTCGATGATAACAGCATCGCCGGTATCCCTTGCAGATGTGGATCAACAGGCAATATGCAGCCGGCTGTAGACACGCGCAACCCCAGTGAAGTCAGAGGCTTTGCATCATCTTGCGCACGCCTGCCACATGCCGCCGGCTGACGGTCAGGGCATCACCGTCCAGGCCTTTCAGGTACAGCTGAAAATGCCCCAGCGGAGTACGCTGCAGGCGTTCGATGCGTTCGCGAGCCACCAGCGCATTGCGGTGGATCCGTACGAAGCGTTCGCCAAATTCATCCTCCAGGGCTTTGAGCGGCTCGTCGAGCAACACTTCCCCGGCCTCATGGCGCAAGGTCACGTATTTGTGGTCGGCAATGAAATAGATCACCTGGGGCAAAGGAATCAGCTCGATACCTTTGCGCGTGCGGGCACTGATGTGGCTACGCGGGCCGCCACCTTCATTGGCCGGCCGGGTAAGCGCCGCCAACTGGGCGCGGTTGGGTTTTTCGGCCTTGCGCAAGGCATCGCGCAGCGCCTGGGCCTGGAACGGCTTGGTCACATGGCTGAGGGTACTGTCCTTGAATGCCTCGGCACCGTATTCGTCATCCCCGGTGCAAAACACCACCGCCGGCGGCGCCTCGCGCTCGCACAAGCGTGCGGCAACCTGCAGGCCATCCAGGCCTGGCATGCCGATGTCCAGCAGGACCACATCGGGCTTGAGGCTTTCGATCAGCGCCAAGGCCTCCTCGCCGTTGGTGGCGCTAGGCTCCAGCACGGTGTAACCCTCCAGTTCGCCGAGCAGCCGGCTAAGCCGTTCACGGTCTTGGGGTTCGTCATCAACGATCAGGACATTCATAATTGCGCTGGATTCCTGAATGAGTCTCGCACAGGTATAGCGTAGACAGGTGTGGTTCGAGCGACACTGCGGTCACGCTCTAGACCGGTGCGATGGCCAAAGATTCACTCGGCCGGCAGATTCACTGCCAGTCCTCTGTCCAACTGTAGACGGTCCGTGGAACACTGCCGTTCATTCCTTAAAATCGTTCACCACCCTTTTCCGGGCATTTCTCTCGACCAGCGCCCTGCGGCGGCCAGCCCAACCCTGCTATTATCGGCGCCACTTTTTCGTTCACGCCTGCAATGAGTGAATCCATGAGCACCGACAAGACCAATCAGTCCTGGGGCGGCCGCTTCAGTGAGCCCGTCGACGCCTTCGTCGCCCGTTTCACCGCCTCGGTCGATTTCGACAAGCGCCTGTACCGCCACGACATCATGGGTTCGATCGCCCATGCCACCATGCTGGCGCAGGTCGGCGTGCTCAGCGATGCCGAGCGCGACACCATCATCGATGGCCTGAAAACCATCCAGGGCGAGATCGAGGCTGGCAACTTCGACTGGCGCGTCGACCTCGAAGACGTGCACATGAACATCGAAGCACGCCTGACCGACCGTATCGGCATCACCGGCAAGAAGCTGCACACCGGCCGTAGCCGCAACGACCAGGTGGCCACCGATATCCGCCTGTGGCTGCGCGATGAAATCGACCTGATCCTGGCCGAAATCACCCGCCTGCAGCAGGGCCTGCTGGAGCAGGCCGAGCGTGAAGCCGAAACCATCATGCCTGGCTTCACCCACCTGCAGACGGCCCAGCCGGTCACCTTCGGCCACCACCTGCTGGCCTGGTTCGAAATGCTCAGCCGCGACTACGAGCGCCTGGTCGACTGCCGCAAGCGCACCAACCGCATGCCCCTGGGCAGCGCCGCGCTGGCGGGCACCACCTACCCGATCGACCGCGAACTCACCTGCAAGCTGCTGGGCTTCGAAGCCGTGGCCGGCAACTCGCTGGACGGCGTGTCGGACCGCGACTTCGCCATCGAATTCTGTGCTGCTGCCAGCGTGGCGATGATGCACCTGTCGCGCTTCTCCGAAGAGCTGGTGCTGTGGACCAGCGCGCAGTTCCAGTTCATCGACCTGCCTGATCGTTTCTGCACCGGCAGCTCGATCATGCCGCAGAAAAAGAACCCGGACGTGCCAGAGCTGGTACGTGGCAAGACCGGCCGCGTGTTCGGCGCCCTGACCGGCCTGCTGACTCTGATGAAAGGCCAGCCGCTGGCCTATAACAAGGACAATCAGGAAGACAAGGAGCCGCTGTTCGACGCCGCCGATACCCTGCGCGACTCGCTGCGTGCCTTCGCCGACATGATCCCGGCGATCAAGCCCAAGCACGCCATCATGCGTGAAGCGGCCCTGCGCGGTTTCTCAACCGCCACCGACCTGGCTGACTACCTGGTACGCCGTGGCCTGCCGTTCCGTGACTGCCACGAAATCGTTGGCCACGCGGTGAAGTATGGCGTGGACACCGGCAAGGACCTGGCCGAGATGAGCCTGGACGAACTGCGCCAGTTCAGCGACCAGATCGAGCAGGACGTGTTTGCCGTGCTGACCCTGGAAGGGTCGGTGAATGCCCGTGATCATATTGGTGGTACGGCGCCGGCGCAGGTGCGCGCGGCGGTTGTTCGCGGCAAGGCGCTGCTGGCTTCGCGTTAAGGTCTCAAGGCGAGGGCTTCGCCCTCGTTCGCGGGCAAGCCCGCTCCCACAGGTATTGCACCGGCCTCAAAAGCGGTGCTTTACCTGTGGGAGCGGGCTCGCCCGCGAATGGCCCAACTCTGATTTCAGCGTTTACCGCTGCGAATCATCTCCATGAAGGCTGGCATCGCCGCCTCCTTGTCTGCCACGATCCGCGCCATGTGCGGGTTCTCGCCCATCCGTTGCAGCAACGCCTTGCCCTGCGGGAAGTCCGCCAGGAAGTCGATGTTCAGCACCTTTTTGCCCACGGCATAAGCCAGGTCGACCGAGAAGCAGAACATCAGGTCTGCCAGCGTCAGTTGTTCGCCTGCTACAAACGGCGCAAAGCGACCGTTGCGCTTGAGGGTGGCAAACCCGGCCAGCAAATCGGCCCGGGCTTTCTCTTTGACCAGAGGCTCAACCGACATGCCGAAGAATGATTCGGCATAGCAAGTACGCGCCGGCAGCTCGATATACAGCTCGATTTCCTTGAGCAGCTCACGCACCTTGGCCTGCCCGAACGGGTCGGCGGGCAGCAGCGCCTTACCGCCTTGGGTCTGTTCGATATAGTCGAGGATCACACTGGTTTCGCTGAGGAAGCCGTGTTCGGTTTCAAGCACTGGCACCTTGCCGCGAGGGCTCACTGCCAACGCATGTGGCGCCTGGCCGCCATAGAATGCGACTTCCTCGAAGGGCAGGCCTTTTTCCAGCAGGGCCAGCTTGACCATGTTGTAGTAGTTGCTGACCGAGAATCCGTAAAGCTTGAGCATGGGGTAACAGCCTCCAGGCCGTAAGGGGTTGGCCCGGCTTTTATAGACCGTACGCCCGCCCCTGACCAGCGTCATGCACCCCGTCAATGCCCGGGCATTGCCGCCACAGGCGTGGCACACTGTGTGTCCCCCAACAGGAGTACCGCCATGAGCGAGCCCACCGACATCGACAATGACGACGAAGCCTTCGCCGAGGCGACACTGACCCAGGCGATCGAGAACCAGATTGAAAGCGGCGAACCGCCTGCGGCCAAGGCCACCTTCAACAAGCTGACCCTGGTCGGTTACGAGCGCGAGGACATCCTCAACCTGATGGCCCATGTGCTGGCCTTCGAGATCGACAACATGCTGGTGGAAGACCGCGCCTTCGACGGCGAGTGGTACGAGAATGCCCTGCGGGCGCTGCCTGAGCTGCCACCTGAGATGGATCAAGGCGACGACGAATAACCCGTCTACACTCCTAGGTCAGGCACCGTCAGCGGTGCCGCCATCCTTGTCTGGAAGTCAGGAGTCGCCATGTCCTTTACCCCCGATCTGATCGCTGAACTGGAAGTACTCGCGCTGTTCAAACACGACAGCAGCCAGGAAGGCATCAAGATAACCAGCACCGCCGCCCCTGCCCTGATCGCGGCTGCGCAACGCCTGCATGAAAAAGGGCTGACCGATCAACCCGATGGCGGCTACCTGACCAGCCTGGGTCATGACGCCGTCGAAAGTGTCCAGCTGCTGCAGAACATTCTCAAGGCGCCACAACCTGCCTGATCAAATAGGTTTCTCAGGATGGCGGCCTCAGTTGGCCGCCGCCCTGGCCTTTTCCGTCAACCGCGAGCGCCCATACAGAACCATGATGGCCAGCAAGGCCACCGCCTGCGCCGACAGCGAGTAGGCATCGGCATGAATCCCAAGCCAGTCGAACTCGAAGAACGCCACCGGCCGCGTACCCAGTACACCAGCCTCTTGCAGCGCTTTCACGCCATGCCCGGCGAACACCACCGACAGCGCACACAGCAGAGCGGCGTTGACGCTGAAGAACAGCGAAAGCGGTAGCTTCGCAGAGCCACGCAGGATCACCCAGGCCAGCCCAACCAACAGCACCAGCGCCGTGGCGCCACCGGCCAGCACCGCCTGGTGCCCGGCAGGGCCTGCCTGCAACCATAGGGTCTCGTAGAACAGGATCACTTCGAACAGTTCGCGGTACACCGAGAAAAACGCCAGCAAGGCGAAGCCGAATCGTCCGCCGCCGCTGACCAGGCTGCTTTTGATGTAGCTCTGCCAGGCAGCGGCGTGGCGGCGGTCGTGCATCCATACGCCAAGCCACAGCACCATCACAGCAGCAAACAACGCCGTACAACCTTCCAGCAGCTCGCGCTGGGCGCCGCCCACATCGATCACATAGGCAGCCAATGCCCAGGTGGCAAAGCCGGCAACCAGTGCCAGACCCCAGCCGATATTGACGCTACGCACCGCTGACTGTTGCCCGGTGTTACGCAGGAAGGCCAGGATCGCCGCCAGTACCAGAATCGCTTCAAGCCCTTCGCGCAGCAGGATCAGCAAGCCAGAGATAAAGCTCAGCGACCAGCTCAGGCCATCGCTGCCCAACAGCTTCGCGGCTTGGTCTAGCTTGGCCTTGGCTTCGGCCAGCCGTTGCTCGGCCTGGGCCACGGGCAACCCGTCCTGCAACGATTGGCGATAAGCCATCAGGGATTTTTCAGTGTCCTTGCGCACCTGAGTGTCGATATTGTCCAGCGAGCTTTCCACCAGCTCGAAGCCTTCCAGGTAGGCCGCTACCGACAGGTCATAAGCTTGGTCATGGTCACCTGCGCGGTAGGCGGCCAGGCTCTTGTCCAGCGTGCTGGCGGTGTATTCGAGCAATTGCGCCGGGCCGCGTTTGACCTGCGGCGGCTGTGCACGCTGGGCACGGAACGCTTCCACGACCGCGATGCCTTCATTGACGGCAACTTCGGCCGGGGTCTGCCGGGCCAGGTCGGCAATGTTCCAGGTCTTGTCGCCTTTGCCGGCTTCCGGCTTGGCGGTGAAGCTCGCGATGTAGGCGGCCACATCCCAACGCTGGCGGTCATCCAGCTGGTCGGCAAAGGACGGCATCTCGGTGCCGTCGATGCCTAAGGCCAGGGTATTGTAGAGGTCGAACAGGCTCAACTGGTCAAGGCGCGCGACATCGCGCAGGTTGGCAGGCGCAGGATCCAGGCCCACGCCTGCCGGGCCGTCGCCTGCGCCAGTGTCGCCGTGGCAGATCGAGCAGTTCAGCGCATAAAGCGAAGCGCCGCGAGCTGGGTCCGGGGTGATCACCGGCGCCTGGCTGACCTCGTAGGCCACTGCCAGGCGCGCGCCCAGTTGGCGGGCCTGCCTGGCGACTGCCGTGCCGTCCTGGCGCTGATCAATGGCCTGGCGCAACGCCTGGACGCCCTGCTCCAGAGCGCCTTGCTCGGTATTTGCGGGCAGGCTTTTGACCAGCTCGGCCAATACCGTGCTGAACTCCTGTTGCTCGCGGTATTCGCCAGCGTCGACCACCTTGCCCTCTTGCACGGTCGGAGGGTAGTCGGCGCCAATGTAGTCCAGCAGGTGCAGGGCCTTGGCGGCCTCGGCGGGGGACTCGGCCAGCGCCAAGGTACTGCACAGCGCCAGTACCGGGCCGACCAATATAGCCGGCAGCCAGGCGAACAGACGGGAACGGATTTTCATGGCCAGTCTCGAAGGGAATGCGAAAGAGAACATTGTTCACTCTGACTTGGCTTCCCTCAAGGGTGCTGGGCGGATTTCATGAAAAATCTTGCTACAAATCTGACAAAGCGGGATGGCTTTGCCTCCGGTTCCCCAGCGGTGTCATGTATGCCCACCTACCTGACGAATGATTGCAGTCTTACCTTCAATTTCACCCGATACACGCTGTCCTTTGCTAAGGCGAACTTGAAAATTGTCAACTTTATTGTTGGATAGCAATTTATAGTTACTGGCACCCGCCAACATTGAAGCGTCTTTGGGAGACATGCCAAAGTGATGTATGGCGTTCTGAAAAACATCAAACACTTTCTGCTCAGAATCGGTCAGCATTTTGAAAGTGGCGTTGGATTTGTCTAACGTCCAGCCCTTGCTGGAGCCTGAAGATGCGCTGGAGCTCCATGATAATTGAGAGCTGTAACGCCCACTGCTGGCTGAGTGCCCTCCGGAAGAGCTAGATGTACTCGATGGCGATCGTCTCGACGAGGGTGACGCTAAAACGGGAGCACTGCGCGCTCGGGTTGGCGAATTCAATTTCGGTTTGGAATCCATCTGTAACGATAATGGGCGCGGAGGTTGCTTAACATGCCCCGTTGGATCAACGTAATTGATGGGGTCGCACGAGACATAGGCATAACTGCTCCACCCGCCCTTGCCAAACGGACTCCAGCTGTCCGGGCTGTTAAATCGCATCAGCACAGGGCTGAAGGCCCGGTAGCCGGCGCCTAGCAGATGACATCCTGTCACCCGGTCATGAGGCTGGCCATTAAAGCCCAGCCCCCCGATTGGTTGAGTTGCATCGAACCCATAAGGCGTATAACTGGACTTTGCACAAAAGTTTTGAGTCTGCCCATCCATGATGAAGTCAGACAAACAACACGTAACTTCTTCCATGTTCCACCCGCTCGGTTAGGTCAGGCAGAGCATGACGAACACTCAAACGGTCAAGTAACTAGTAGATCTATGGGCGTGACTTCCCAGCTGGGCTTTCCTTCCAGCCCCCCCCCAACGCCAAAAACACCCCAATCTGCCCCATCGCCACCTGGCTGTTGGCCGCCGCCAGTTGGGCACGCATATCGGTATAGGTCCGCGTCGCCTGCAAATCTGCCAGGAACGACTCACGCCCCGCCTGGTAATACCGGTGCGTCTGGTCTGCCGCCTCCTTGGCCGATTTTTCTGCCTCGGCCAGCGCATCGCGCCGGTCCAGCAGCGCGCTGTATTGCGCCAGGCGGGTCTGGGTTTCGCGAATGGCGTTCAGCACCACGCCATCAAAGTTTGCCAAGGCCGCCTGAGTAGAGGCTTCAGCCATGCGAATGCGCGCACGGGTGCCGTTGGTAGGGATGCTCCAGCTGATCTGCGGGCCGAAGCCCCAGCGGTTGGTCGCGGGCTCGCCCAGGTTCTCCAGGATGCCGATGGTGCCAACCTGGGCGCCGATGCTGATATCCGGATAAAGCGCGCCAGTGGCAACGCCGATGTACGCGGTGGCCGCAGCCAGCTGGCGTTCGGCCTGACGCACGTCTGGACGGCGCTTGAGCAACGCGGCGCCATCGCCCACTGGCACCCGCTGGTTCAGGTGCGGCAGCTCGGCACAATCGGCGGTACCGGCAGGCAACTGGTCAACAGGCTTGGCCAGCAGAGCCGCCAGGGTATACATGCCGGTCTCGCGCTCGGCCTTGAAACGCGGCAGTTCGGCACGCAACGACTTGAACTGGGTTTGCGACCGGGTGACCTGGGTTTCATCACCACGCCCGGCATCACGCAGGCGCTGGTTCAGCTTCACGCTTTGCTCCTGCAAGTCGAGTGACTCGCGGGCGATGTGGTATTCCTCGTTGGCCGAGCACACCTGGGTATAAGCCTTGACCACATCCGCCACCAGGGTGATGCGAGCAGTGTCGGCAGCGGCCTGCACTGCGTCGGCATTGGCCTTGGCAGCCTCGGTACCGCGCTTGAAAGTGCCCCACAGGTCGAACTGATACGAAGCGCTGATGATGGCCTCGCCGATGTTGGCCACCGGCACCTTCTCGGGCAGCAGGAAAGCTTCACCCGACTCCTGCAGGCGCTGGGCACCCAGTTTGACGCCGCCGTTGAAGCCACCTTGCGATTCGGCCACTTCGACCTGCGCGCGGGCCTTGGCGATGTTGGCGGCGGCTACGCGCAATTCGGTGTTGGCACTCAAAGCCTGGCGCACCAGTTCGTTCAGCCGTTGATCCTGATACAGCTGCCACCAATCCTCAGGCACCGGTGCCGAGACCACGCTGTCGGCATCCTGGCGCAACGGGCCGTTGAGGTCGCTGCGTTGTACCGCCGCGTCTTTCGGCACCTCGTAGTCGGGGCCCACCATCATGCAGGCCCCCAGCAACAGGCACAGACCAGCCAGGATCAGCTGTTTCATGGGTGCTGGCCCTCGATGATCGACACCGTGGCGGTGCGCCCGGCAATCATGCGGAAGTCTGCCGGCACTTCGTCGAAGGCGATGCGTACCGGAATACGCTGGGCCAGGCGCACCCAGCTGAACGCCGGGTTGACGTTGGGCAGCAGGTTCGCGCCGCTGCTGCGGTCGCGGTCTTCAATGCCGGCAGCGAAGCTTTGCACATGGCCGCGCAGGCGGGTGTTGTCACCCATCACGCGAATATCCACGGCATCACCGATCTGGATACCGCCCAGCTTGGTTTCTTCAAAGTAGCCATCGACGTGGTACGAAGCGCTGTCGACCACCGACAGTACAGGGCGGCCGGCGGTGACGAATTCGTGATTACGCGGGGCGCGGTCGTTGAGGTAGCCGTCTACCGGGCTGCGTACCACCGAGCGGTCGAGGTTGAGCTGGGCGGTATCGACCGCTACCTGTGCCTCGCTGACAGCCGAGCGGGCGCGGGCCTCGCGGGACTGGCTTTCTTCCAGTTGCTCGGCGGCCACCAAGTTGCCCAGTTTGCGGTTGCGCTGTGCTTCGCGTGAGGCCTGGGCCAGGGTTTCCTGGCGCTCGCCGAGGGTGGCGTTGGCCTGGCGCAGGGCCAGGGTGAAGCGGTCCTGGTCAATGGTGAACAGCACGTCGCCGCGTTTGACGGTCTGGTTGTCGCGCACCTCGACCTTCTGGATCAACCCGGACACATCCGGGGCTATCTGGATCACGTCGGCGCGAATGTGGCCGTCGCGGGTCCAGGGGGCAAACATGTAGTACACCACCATCTGCCACACGAGCACGGCGGCGAAGGTCACTACCAGCAAGGTCAGGACCACACGGCCCAGGGTCAGCAAAGGTTTTTTCATGGCAGCATCAGGTTTCGGCAAAAGTGGTCCACCGCGCCAAGCAGCACGGCATACAGGGCAACGTTGAACAACGCCCGGTGCCAGACCAGGCGGTAGAAGTGCAGGCGCACCAGCACCGCGTGCACCCCCAGGAACAACAGGTAGGTGCCAAACATCATCACCAGCAGCGTGGGCAGGAACACCCCGCTGATATCCAGTTCACCAATCACAGGGGTGCTCCGTCGAGGCCGGGAGGCAGTTGCGGTTGTTCGGCGGGTTCGAGCATCACTTCCACACCCGGCAGCAGCGCCAGTCGCAAGCCGCTCAGGGCATGCAGCAGGTGGGTGCGGGCATCGCCGCGCTCGTACAGCTCATCCAGGTTCAGCGCCAGGCGTGCACGCTCCATGTTGCGCAGCAGTGCGGCCGGGGCATGCAGGCGTTCGCCGGCACGCAGGCAGGCGGCGTAATGTGCGCCCACTTCCTCGACCACCGTGTTCAGGGGTTCGCGGGCTTGCTGGCCGGCACGCGGCATGTAGGCGAGCAAGTCGAGTAGGTTTAGCCCTACGCGCAAATCGCGCAGTGCCACGCCGCTGTCCTGGCCGGTTTGCGACAGCCGCGGCAGATGCTGCATCAGGCGGTCGAGCATTTGCACACCCACCTGGCGGTGCTCGGCCAGGGTGGCGGGTTCGGTCATTTCTACGATGTCGCGCCAGGCGAAGCGGGTCATGCGTTTGGCCGCCAGTTCCACACCGAACGGGCGCATTACCAAGGTCCAGATGAACGCGAACAGCAGGCCCACGGGGCCGGCCAGGTTGGAGTTGAGGAAGGTGAAGAAGTCGGCGTCGTAGGCGCCCTGGATGCTGATGAAGGTCGAGGTGTTGACGATGGTCAACAAGGTACCCAGGTAGAAGCGCGGCTGCACGGTCAGGGTGCCGACGCAGATGAACGGCACGGCGAAGGCCAGCACCAGCATCGGGAAGTCGTGCAGGTTGGGCAGCACCAGGAACAGGTACAGGCTGGAGAAGATGACCGACATCAGCGTCCAGAAGAAGAACCGGTAGATCTGCGGTGCCGGGTCGTCCATGGCGGCAAAGAAGCTGCACGACACAGCGGCGAGGATCACCGCGCTGGCGCCGTCGTTCCAGCCCAGGCCGATCCACAGGCCGCAGGCGACAACGATCGCCAGTACGGTGGAGGCCACTGAATACAGCATCAGGCCACGGTCGAAGAACGCCGTCAGGCGACCAAGGCGCCAGTGGCGGTACACCGCGCGCCAAGGCGTAGCGTCGTCGGTGCGCAGGGCGTGTTGCAGGGTACAGCAGTCCTGCCACAGGTCAGCCCATTCGCTCAGACGGTACAGGGCGTTGGACAGCAGCAGCTCGGCACGTTGGTCAAGGGCAGCAGCGCCGGGCTGCAGGCGATCGATCTGTTCATGCAGTGCGGTCCAGCGTGCGACCGAAGCACTTTCGGCAGTGCCTTTGAGCCAATCGCGGGCAGCCTCAAGCACTGGCTGAAGCTGAACGAACTGCGCCGGGGCGCGGCCTTCCAGGGCAACCAGTGCGTCATCAAGGGCGTCGATCACTGGCAGCAGGTGAATCATGCGCCCGCGCAACTCGCGGGCGTTTTTCAGCGTATGCGGGCCGGCGCCTTCATGGCCGAGCTGGCCGATCATCAGCTCCAGCGAGTTGAAGGTGGCGACCATCGCCCCGCGCATGCCACCAACCTTGTCGGCACTGACTTCGCGGGCCAGGTAGGTGTCGCTGTAGCGGATCGCTTCGGTGAACCAGCTACCGGTGGCGCCAACCACCACAGGGGCAAGCCGGCGCGGCCAGAAAATGGCACCGACCACTGCCGCGCAGACGATACCCAGGCAGATTTCCTGCGCCCGGGACGATGCCACGTCGAACACTGCCAGCGGGTTATCCACCACCGCCAGCGCAATCATCGGCAGGGTATAACCGGCCAGCATCAGCACGTAGTTGTTGGCCGTACGCAGGTTCAGCGACAGGAACAGCAAGGTGCCCGTCCACAAGGCAATGGCGATGCTCAGCAACAACGGCGACTGCACCAGTGGCGGCACCAGGAAAATCGCGCCACCGACCCCCAACAGTGTGCCCACGGCGCGGTACAGGGCCTTGGAACTGGTCGGGCCGACGAACGGGCTAGAGACGATGTACACCGTGGCCATCGCCCAGTAGGGACGTGGCAACTGCATGAGCAGCGCAATGTACAGGGCGATCATGGAGGCCGCGAAGGTACGCACGCCGTAGAACCAGTCACGCGCCGGGGGGACTGAGCTGAAGAAACCGTTCATGCCGCCCCGCCCGTGCTGCCCAGGCCGGCCGCTTCGAAGGCACGCAGCACGCGCAAGGCAGCTTCCAGGTCGGCCTGGTCGATGCCGTTCAGCACATCGCGACGCAGGCGAACCAGCTCGGCTTCGATGGCTTCGGCCAGGGCGCGGCCTTCGGCGGTCAGGCTCAGGGCTTTGGCGCGGCGGTCCAGTGGATCCTCGCTGCGGCATACCAGGCCGGCCTTGCACAGTTGGTCGAGCAGGCGCACCAGCGACGGGCTTTCGAGGCCGGCAGCCTGGGCAACAGCCACCTGATGCACGCCATCACCCAGGCGCACGATCATCAGCAGCGGCGCGGCGCAGGCCTCGGAAATGCCGTAACCGGTCAGGGCGGTGTGGCAGATGCGCCGCCAGTGGCGGGCGGCAACCACCATGCCGCTGCTGACTTGCAGGCGCAGGAGATCAAGGGACATGGAAGGAACCAAGGATATTCATAGTTTGCTAACTATCAATATACGCCTTGCCCTCCCCCTGTCGTCAACTGGGGGTGACAGAGGGTATGAATGAATTGTTGTTCATTTTTCAGCCTGTGCTGGCCGTTTCGCGGGCGTGCCCGCGAAGAGGCCGGCACAAGCTACAGAAAACTCAAGGCTGGATCTGGTCTTCCAGTTTCATGGTCAGGGCCAATGTACTGCCCATCTGCACCGCCCGGTCCCGCCACTCCTGGTAGCGCACCGCGTCCCGGCTGCTGAAGTGCACCGCCAGCTCCTCGGCTGCCTGTACCACCCCCGCCGCTGCCGCCAGCTCCAGCCAGTACAACGCAGCCTTGAGGTCGGCATCCACATACAGCCCGTGCATCAGCCGGTAACCCACCTCGAAACGGCAGCGTGCCTCACCCCGCTCGGCCCCGCGCATGAACCACTGGTAAGCCTGCACCAGGTCGACCTGCCAATCCTGGTCGCCATCGCACACTTCCTCCTCATACAGGTCACCCAATGCTGCAGCCGCATGCAACATGCCCCGTTCGAAGGCCTGCCGGTAGCACTCCGCCGCCTGCACGTAGGAGGGGTCGATGCCTTTGCCAAAATAATGCTGCTGACCGAGATTGAACCAGGCGGCGGCATTGCCCTGCAGAGCAGCCATGCGCAGCAGGTGACCGGCCAGCACGGTATCGGCGCGCCAGTACTTTCCGTTGAGCCAGATCCAGCCGAGGTCGTTCAGCGCCGCCACACTGCCTTGCAACGCCTGACTACGCAGGTCGACGTATACCGCCTGCAGGTCACTGGCCTCATCCAGGCGGTTGACCAGCAATGAGCGCTGGCTGGGCAAGCCCACGCCGGCGAACAGGGGTGGCCGCCTCCCGACGGGGCTCGGTGGAGCGATGACCCGCTCGGGCAGAAGGCGGGCAAGCAGCGAATGGATATTGCTGGCAGCAGACATGTTCATCCTCATTGAACGACGCACAACCCCAACCTTCGGCTGTGATGAGGCGTGATTCTGCGTGACGTCACGTCAAAACCTGTCGCGAACGATTCGGTACCAGGCAACCAAATGCGACTTCCTTGATCTGAGCAGGCTGTGGCCAATTGCCATGCCCCTCGCGTGCCGCCATCCTATTGCGGCAAGCCTAGACAAGGACGTTATCTTTTGCCGTTCGCCACCACCCGCGCCACCCTCAGCCGACAATGGGCACTGCTGCGCCAGCTGCCCAGCCGTTCCCCAGGCATAACCAGCGCCGAGTTGGTGTGGCGCCTGCGTGACGTGGGCTTCACGGTCAGCAAACGCACGGTCGAGCGTGACCTCAACGAGCTTTCGCTGATATTTCCGCTGGAACGCAATGACAAGAGCATCCCGTTCGGCTGGCACTGGTCGGCAAGTGCGGTGGGTGAATTGCGCGGTAATTTCGACTTGCTGACGCACCTGCGGGGGGACGGGTTGCAACCGGCGCAGGGCGAAGGTGTGGAGCTGGTGGCGCGGATCAGCGACGCACTGGCGCGGCAGTTGCGGATTGCACCGTTGAGCAACGATATGCAGCTGACGGCGCTAGAGCATGGGCATCGGTTGCGGGCCACGGTGAACGATGGCTGGCCATTGCGCTGGTGGCTGTTGAGCCATGGGGATGGAGTTGTGGTGGAGCAGCCTGCGGGGTTGCGCGAGGAAATTGGCAAGATCTTGAGCAATGCGGCAGCTCAGTACCTTGGTTGATAACCTGTACCGGCCTCTTCGCGGGCTTGCCCGCGAAGAGGCCGGTACAGGCTCAAGATCTAGCGCTGCATCCCCCAACGCCGCACAGTCAGCCGCTCCAGGGTGTTGAATACCAGCCCTTCCACCAACAACCCGATCAGAATCACCACCGCCAACCCGGCAAACACCTTGTCGGTATACAGCTCGTTGCGGTTCTGAAAGATGTACCAGCCTAGCCCGCCCTTGCCGCTGCTGGCACCAAAGACCAGTTCGGCAGCGATCAGGGTACGCCAGGCAAACGCCCAGCCGATCTTCAGCCCCGACAGGATCGACGGCAAGGCCGCCGGCACCAGGATGTGCAACACCAGCCGCAGCCCTTTCAGGCCATAGTTGCGGCCAGCCATGCGCAGCGTTTCCGACACACCAAGGAAACCGGCGTAGGTATTGAGCGCCAACGCCCACAGCACCGAATGCACCAGCACGAAGATCAGGCTATTGTCGCCCAGCCCGAACCACAGCAAGGCCAGTGGCAACAGCGCAATGGCCGGTAACGGGTTTAACATTGACGTCAGTGTACCTAGCAGGTCCCGGCCCAGCTGGGTCGAAACCGCCAGACTGGTCAGGCCAAAGGCCAGGACGATACCCAGCACATAGCCCTTGAGCAGTATCACCAGCGAAACCCCGACTTTGGCGGGCAGTTCACCGCTGGCCAGGCCGTCCCACAGGGCGGCGGCGGTTTGCAAGAAGCCTGGCAGCAGCAGGTCGTTACCCTGATAACGGGCTACGGCCTCCCACAGCATCGCGATTACCAGCAGGATAACCGCCTTGCGCAGCCAGCCTTGCTGCCACAAGCGCTGCACCAAGGGGAGTTGGCGTTCTACAGGCACACTGAGCAGGGGCTCCAGCTGCACCTCGTATTCCTGGCGTACAGGTGTAGTGGTCATGGCTGAAGCTCCTGTCAGTAGGCGATGCGGATATCGTTGAAGCCAAGGTCGTCTGCCTGTTCCGGGGTATCCGCCTCGTCGAACAGCAAACGGTGAATACGCCGGGCACTGGCCTGGAAGTCGCTACCACCCAGGCTGCCCAGGTTGTACTGGTGGCTGTGCACTTCGGCACGCACCCGCCCCGGGTGCGGCGACAACAGCAGGATACGGTTGCCAACCACCTGGGCTTCTTCGATGGAGTGGGTGACGAACAACAGGGTGAACCGCACCTCCTCCCACAGCAGCAACAGCTCTTCCTGCATCTTGCGCCGGGTCAGCGCATCCAGGGCGGCGAACGGCTCATCCATCAACAGGATCTTGGGCTGGGTGGCCAAGGCCCGGGCAATTGCCACACGTGCCTTCATACCACCGGACAACGTGTGAGGATAAGCATCGGCAAAGGCGGCCAGACCGACCTTTTCCAGATAATGCAGCGCCCGTTCCTCCGCCTCCGCCCGCTTGAGCTGGCCAGACACCAGCAGCGGAAACATGACGTTCTGCTTCACCGTTTTCCACGGCGGCAACTGGTCGAACTCCTGAAACACCACGATGCGGTCGGGGCCTGGGCCACGCACTGTCTGGCCCTGCAGCAGAATCTGCCCTTCTTGCGGCTGGATAAAACCGGCCACGGCTTTGAGCAGGGTGGACTTGCCACAGCCGGAGGGGCCGAGCAGTACAAAACGATCAGCGCGGTCGACTTCGAAGCTGACCTGATGGGTGGCCCGCACCACGCGTTGCGCGGTGCGGTATTCGAGGCTGAGGTTATCCACCTTGAGCAAAGGCGGCGTTGTGACACGGCTCAGGTTGCTGGCCGTGTGGCCTGGCAATGGGGCGGTCATGATCGGTCAGCTCCCCTGCAGCGGGCGTTCATCCTGGAAGAAGTAGTCCTTCCACGACTCCGGCTTGTGCTTGATGGCGCCTACCCGATAGAGGAAATCGGCCAGCTTGTAGGTGTTCTTGGGCGTAACGGTGAATTCGTACTGTGGGTTGTCGATCAGCTTGATCAGCGTGTCGCGATCGATCTTGGCCTTGGTTACGCGGATATAGGTGTCGGCGGCAGCCGCCTTGTCTTTCTGGGCGAAGTCTGCGGCTTCGGCCAGAGCATCGACGAAGGCCTTGTAGGTCTTGGGGTTGTCCTTGCGGAACTTCTCGGTAGCAAACAGCAAGGTCGGCGAGTTGGGGCCGAGCAGGTCATAGCTGTTGAGCACCACATGCACGTCCTTGTTGGCCAGTACCTGGTCCTGGAACGGCGAGTTGGAGAAGTGCCCGTTGAGCTCGGTGCCGCCCGCCAGCAGCGCGGCGGTGGCGTCCGGGTGCGGCACGGCCAAGGTGTATTTGTCGAGGCGGTTGTATGCCTTGTCGCCCCACTGCTGGGCAGCGGCGTACTGCAGGAAGCGCGACTGCACCGAAACACCTACCGCCGGAACGGCGATACGGTCTTTGTCGGAGATGTCGGCGATGGTCTTCACGTTGGGGTTGCTGCTGACCAGGTAGTACGGGAAGTTGCCCAGCGAAGCCACGGCCTTCACGTTCTGCCGGCCCTTGGTGCGGTCCCAGACGGTCAACAGCGGCCCGACGCCAGCGCCGGCGATGTCCACCGAACCGGACAACAGTGCGTCGTTGATGGCCGAGCCACCCGACAGCTGTGCCCAGTCGACTTCGATGTCGATGCCCAGCTCCTTGCCGTGTTTCTCAATCAAGTGCTGGTCACGCACCACGTTCAGCAGCAGGTAGACGATGCCGAATTGTTCGGCAATGCGGATCTTGCCTTCGGCCTGGGCCACGGCGGGGGCAGCCAGGCTGCCGACGACCAGGCTTGCGCCCAGGCCGATGCTTGCCGCCAGGCGGCTGATGGATTTGCGCATGATGGTTTCCTCAGTCGTCAGAACGGGGCATCGCCCTGGATGGTGGTGCGGTACAGCTTGCGCCGCAGGTGCGCGGGGCAGCCAGTGGCCAGGTGGATCAGCGAGCGGTTGTCCCAGAACACCAGGTCGTGGGGCTGCCATTGATGGCGGTAAATGTTCTGCTCCAGCACGCTCAGGGCGTACAGCTGTTGCAGCACGTCGCGGCTTTCATCGTCTGGCAGGCCGACGATGCGGGTGGTGAAGCCTTCACTGACGAACAGGGCTTTGCGGCCGTTTTCCGGGTGGGTGCGGACTACCGGGTGAATGACTTCCTTTACCTGCGCCAGTTGCTCGGCAGTCAGGGTCGGGCGCCAGTTGCCTTCGAATTTGGTCTCGGCGTAGCGGGCGATGTAGGAGTGAGCGGCACTGCGGCCCTCGACCACTTTGCGCAGGGCGTCGGGTACAGCGTCCCAGGCTTTGTGCATGTCGGCGAACAGGGTGTCACCACCTTCACTGGGCAGTTGCTGGGCATGCAGCATGGAACCAAGGCTTGGTAGCTCCTTGTACGACAGGTCCGAGTGCCAAAATTTGCCGGCATCACCCAGGCCGATGTTCTGGCCGTTCTCGATGATGTTGGAAACGATCAGGATCTCGGGGTGGCCAGTCAGCAGGAACTGCTTAAGCACATGGATCTGCAACTCACCGAAGCGGCGGCTGAAGGCAATCTGCTGTTCCGGGCTGATCCGCTGGTCGCGGAACACCAGCACATGGTGGTCGAGGTGGGCGCGATGGATACGGGTGAAATCCTCGGTGCTGACCGGTTTGGCCAGGTCCAGGCCGATAATCTCGGCGCCTACGGCACCGGAGAACGGGTGGATTTCAAACACTTGCGGCTGGGCGCTGTCGATGGACGACAAGGCGTTCAAGGCGGCTGACATTTTTCACTCCCACGCAGTGCGCGACTTCAATGGCGCGCAACGATCAGAAACGCACGGGGTTTTCCCGTGTGGGTTCAAGTCGTGCGGCGCATCGATTGGTCGACGGGTACGCAGTGGAAGCGACTATAAAGTCATAAGAGCAATATTTTAAATACCTTTAACGCATAACCATAGCACTGGGGGCGGGGCGGCCCACGATCAGATCAGCCCGCCCTGCTCTTCTTCGTCGATGAGGTTGTTCAGGCTGCTGAGCGCCTTGCGCGCCGTGGAACGATTGGCCAGCTTGGTCTGCGCTCCTGGGGGCAAGTCAGTGATCTTGAACACGCCCTTGGCGGTCAGCACATCGATAAGGTCTTCAAGCACGCGGATCATATCCAGATCGCTTTGCTTGAGCTGGGTCAGGCTGTCTTCCACAACGTCATCGGCGAACCATTCCTGAACATCGGTGTGGTCGGCGGGGAGCATTTCGGTGAACTGGTCAAAAGCGGCTGCTTCTACCCGCAGCAACTGGCCAGCGGCGTCGCGTTGCACGTAGAACATGGCGGTGTTCCTCGTCACGTTGGTTCCTTGTTGGTAGACAGCAGCATAGGCAAAGATCGCCAGGCACGCAGGCCCGGCGCAAGAGTATGCGCTGTTGGCAGATGGCAGGAAAGAGCCGGGGCCGCTAAGCGGCCCCGGTGGTCTATCAGCTGTCTTTGTTGTGGATGATGATGGTTGGGTCGGCACCGCTGATCAACGAGTTGATCGTGGTGTTGGACCAGTTCACCCCTTCCAGCTTGATGGTCACGTCGGCGTTGGCGATACCACCTTCGGCGTTCAGCTTGCCTTCGCTGCTGACTTGCAGCGTCGTCGTGCCTTCCACCGTGGTGAGCTTCAGGTAGTTGTCGATGGTGCTGCCCTTCTCGCCCTGAAGCAGGTCTTTCAGGTCGATACGGTCGCCCTCGGCCACCTTGAAGTCCTTGATCACGTCGTTACCGATGTCGCCCGCCTTCCACACGAAGGTGTCGGCACCGCTGCCACCGATCAGGATATCGTTGCCCTGGCCACCGATCAGGGTGTCATTGCCGGTACCGCCCAGCAGGATGTCATTACCTTTGCCGCCATCGAGCGTGTCGTTACCACCCTGACCGAAGAGGATATCGTTGCCATTGCCGCCCGACAGGATGTCGTTGCCGTCTTTGGCACCGGAGATATCGAACTCGGTGTAGTGCTCGGTGATGTACTGATGGACATTGCTGGTGGTAACGGAGCTGACCTCGACCCCGCTCTTCTGGGCGACGTAAGTCTGCAGGGCCTGGTAACCCTCGCTGACAACCCCGTTGAGGGTGATCAAGTCACCGAAGATGATGTCGTTGCCGTTGCCGCCATCGATGGTGTCGGCACCTGGCACCGTTGCTTCGGTGTGACCGAGAATTGCCTTCGCCAGGTCGGAAGGATCGATGTTGGTCTGTGGCTTGCCTGCACTGTCGTATGGTTTCAGGTCGCTCAGCGTGACATCGCTGTTCAGGCCGATGGCTTGCACCTTGGTCACACCAGAAAGCAGGCTGAAGCTGGCCGTCGAACCATCAGCAGCATAGTAAAGGTTACTCGAGCTCGTCCCGCCGTTACCAGCCAGGTAAGACAGCTCGTAAGTACCGTCACCTTGAGCGTGGATCGTACCCAGCTCGTTGGTCGAGTCCAGGCGGCCATTGCTCTTGTAGGTATAAAGCGTGACTGTCCCGTTGCTGCTGATTTCCAGCTTGTGCGTGCTATCGACCATGGTGCTGAACGAGTCGCCAATTTTGAAATTGTTGACGTTCACAACATCATCGAGGTACTTGCCACCTGTCCACAGGCGAGGGTTGGTCGATTCTCCATTCTGGTAGTACGTCGGTTTACCGTCGGTGATGAAGTACGTCAGGTTCTCCGCACCGGTGTTGCTGGTCGCCATGGTGCTCTTGAAGAAGTTGGCCGTCGTCTTGAACGCGTCCTCATAGTTGGTACCACCACCGTAGTAGCCACCCACCATCGAGTTCAGCACTGCCTGCAGCTTGCTCAGGGCATCCGGGTCGGCAAGGTTCACCGCCACGTTCTTGTTCACCTGAGTGTCGAAGTCGACCAGGAAGATGTTCACGGTACCCGAGGTGTCGGAGCCCAGGCTGGCCTTGAGCGAATTGAACACCGAAGCCAGCTGCGTCTTCGCGTCGGCAATCGACTTGTCGCTCATACTGCCCGAGCTGTCGACCATGAAGGCGATGTTGTAGTTCTTGCCCTGAACCACGTTCAGGCCCGCCACGTCAGCGACGATGATGTCGTTGCCTTCGCTGCCGGTCATCGTGTCGTTACCCGAGGTACCCACGCTGGCCTTATAGGTCGCGGCATACACCGTCACCGGGATATTGCCGGTAGTGATGGCCGAGCCGCCCAGGCTTTCGGTGGCAGTCGAGGTGACCGTGATGTCGAACGAGCCTTTGTAGTAGGCCGGCGGCGTCAGTGTCAGGCTGCTGAGTTTCCAGCCCGTCACATCAACCGGGCTACTGCCTACCGTTACGGTATGGCCAGCACCATCGCTCAGCACGGTCCCTTTCGGAATGCCGCTGAGGGTTACGTTCAGGGTTTCCGAGCCGTCGGTATCGGTCAGGGCGGTGGAGATACCGACCAGTTTCACCGAGCCACCTTCCGGCCCTTCGTTGAGCTTGTAGCCGTCGTAGTAGCTCTGACCATTCACGGTGTGCAGATCGGACACGCCCAGGCCAGCGTTGGCCATCTCGGTCACGTTCTGGTACATCTTGATGTTCGAGCTGCTCAGGTCGGTAACAGTACCCGAGCCTACCTGGATGTTCAGGTCATAGCTGCCTGGACCAGACTGGTTGGCATGGTAGACCTCGATCGGGTAGTAACCGCTGGTGGTCGGGGTAAAGGTGCCCGAAATCTTGCCACCAGCACCCCAGGTAGCCGTGACCACAGTGTTGCCACCGATGGTGAGCACAAAGCTGTCGTCAGCGGTACCGCTGAAGGTATAGGTCTTGCCAGCCTCCAGGTAGATCAGGCCCGAGGTCTTCGAACCGGTGCCAGCGGTGACGCTGCCATCGGACTGCACGTTGGTAATGGTGCTGCTGGAGTTGGCACTGCCAGAGTTGGCAAAGACCGTCTTCAGGTCGTCACCGGTAATGCCATTACCACCAGTACCCAGGTTTTTCAGGGTGTTCCAGACTTCCTTGGTCAGGCCTTTGGAGTCGATATCAGCACTGCCGAAGCTCAGGGTCGGCTTGTCGGCAACCGGGCTGATGTCGACCTTCATGGTCACTTCGCTGCCCAGGTTGGTGCCGTCGTTCGGCTTGAACTTGAACTGCGCGTAGTCGGCCTGCTGGTTGCCCACGCCGTTGCCACCATAGTTGTCCGCGCCCGACTGGTTGAGAGCCGGCACAAACTTCAGGTTATTGGCAGTGATGTCGGCCTGGCTGATCACCTGGTTGACCGTCACGTTCACCCATGCAGTACCGTTGAAGAACTGCAGGGTACCAGCGGCCGGGAGCGAGGTAATGGTTACGGACAAGCCAGTGTTGCCATCGGCATCGGTGGTTTTGAAATCACTCCATGCAAACACGTAGTCAGTGTCTTCCACGCCAAACACCGCGCCACCGGGCGAAACCGGCAGGTGGTCGTTGTCGAGGATGGCAGTGGTCACGCTCGACTTGGTGCTGTCAACCTGCAGGTTCTCGAAGGTACCACCGGTGGCGGTCTCGATCTTCACGGTGAAGTTCTCGGTACCTTCGACCAGCTTGTCGTCGATGGTAGCAATGTTGAACGTCGTGCCTGTGCTGTTGGCCGGAATCTTCACGGTGGTGACACCAGAGAAGTCCTCACCGTTCTTGGCGGTGCCACTGTAGCTGAGCGTGATCGTGACTTCGGACTTGGACGCATTGCTCAGGGTCAGCGTGTACTGGCCAGTTTCACCTTCAGTCAGCGAAGTGGTACCGGTGATGCCGACCGTGGTGACGTCGCCCTGGTTGCCAGTACCCGGTGTGCCCGAGCCTGGTTCGTCGGTCACGGTGGTGGTCACCGGCGCCTTGTCCAGGGTCAGTTGCTCGAACTTGCCGACGTCGGTGCCGCTGACCGAAGCGATCGACTTCACGACCGGGTCGTTGGCGCCCACGTACGGGTTGTCCGGCGCAGTCACGGTGGTAGTACCCACGGTGCCGTTGGCCGGCACGGTGAT